>NZ_JACHMK010000002.1 GCF_014208035.1 Schaalia hyovaginalis
CCAAAAACGATCGTTTCTGCACCGGTTGGCGGTATGTCGCGTGACCCGCGTAAGTTGGCGGCGGAAGGGCGGCCAAAACCCCCACCGAAACCGAAACCCGTGATAGACCGTTTTCGGCTGAGCCGGTAGGCTGGTGGTGAGATGAAAGGAGGCAGGCCATGGCTGAGGTGACAGCGACTCGCGTGCGGTTCCGCGACGTCAAGCCCTATGACGCGCCCGTGTCGCTCGACGAGCTGCGCGGACCCTATGACGGGCCCATCGACCTGCCTCACTCTGTGCGCTGGCAGGCTGATCGGCTCGGTGTGGACGTGTCGAACCTGGGCTGGCGTCGTATGGCCTACCAGGCGCTGCTCGCTGAGGGGACGACCAGCGAGCAGCGCCGCTTGATGAACCGGGATCGGCTCATCGAGACGTGGCCGATCCTGAACATGGACCCGCGCGTGCGCGTCTTGTGGGAGGGACGGTTCCCCCGGCTTCGGGTGGCCGTGTGAGCGGTGACCAGGAGGAGCAACGGCGCATCACGCGCCTAGCCCTAGAGGCCGCCGGCGACGATGCCGGCTTCGCCCTGGCCGGCTCAGGCGCGATCCGTGAACACGGGCTGATCGACCGGCCCACCGAGGACGTGGACCTGTTCACCGTCCAGCAAGCCGAAACCCGGTTCGGCACGTCGCTTGACCGGATCATCACCGCGTTGCGGGCGGCCGGTTATACCGTGGAGACCCGCCGCCGCCAGGACACGTTCGCCCAGCTCACCATCGTCAGTGAGCAAGGGCGCAGTACCGACATGGATCTGGGCGTGGACTGGCGGGCTCACCCGCCCGTGCGGCTGGAGGTCGGGCCCGTGCTGGCCATCGAGGATGCGGTGGGTAACAAGGTGGGTGCCCTGTTCTCGCGGGCCGAGACCCGCGACTACCTCGACGTGGACGCGATCCGGCGTTCGGGCAGGTACAGCGACAAGGAGTTGCTGAACTTGGCCCGCAAAGCTGATGCCGGCTTCGACCTCGGGTGGTTCGCCCAGAACCTTGACAACGTGGAGCGCATCCAGCCCGAAGAGGTGCGGGTCTACGGTCTGACGGCCAGTCAGCTCGACGACGTGAAGACGCGCACCAAGGCGTGGGCGGCGAGCATTCGCGGCCTAGCCCGGCGGGAGCGTACCCGCAGCGGCCTGCACGAGCGCATCGAGCGGGAGGTGGAACGTCGTCGAGCGGAGCGCGGCGACGACGAGTCGCACCGAGATGGCCCTGTTGGGCGGGGGAGCCGATGACCGTCGTCGGGTACGCGCGTGTGTCCACGCGGGAGCAGAACCCGGCTGCCCAGGAGGCTGAGCTGCGCGCGGCGGGGGCCGAGCGTGTGTTCGTGGACCACGGCGAGTCCAGTCGTGCGGCGGACCGGCCGCAGTGGCTGGCGTGCCGCGACTATCTGCGTTGCGGTGACACGCTGGTGTTCAGGGCGTTGGATCGGCTGGCCGGAAGCGAGGTCATGGCCATCGAGATCGTCCACGATCTGATCGGGCAGGGTGTGAGTATCAGGAGCTTGACGGAGCCGGCGTTGAGCATCGACACGTCGAGCCCGATGGGCCAGGCCATCGTAGGGATCATGGCCGTATTCGCTCAACTGCGCGTGGACACGATCCGGGAGAACACCCGGCGGGGCCTGGCCTACGCGCGGGCCCAGGGCAGAGTCGGCGGCCGCCCCACCGTCATGGGTCCAGAACGGACCGACGCCGCCCTGCGCATGAAAGCCGAGGGCCAGAGCAACGCGCACATCGCCACCGTGCTCGGTGTAAGCACGTCGTCGGTACGCCGAGCCCTCGTCCGAGCCCAGAGCGCCCCTTCGTCCCGATAGCTGCCCCCTTGGTGTGTGGAGGGTCGCGGTCAAGGGTGCCGCTTGGCGGCATCGCGTAGCGACGCGCAGCGCCCTTGACGGCGACCTGGAGCGCACCATCGTGATGGCATCGGGACAAGGGTGATCCCGAAGTGGCACCATGGAGGCACCGAGATTTGAAGGGAGGATGAGCGATGGGGCTCGCGTGGTTGATGATCGCCGGCGTGATCGCCGTGCTCGCGCTCATCCTCATCATCGCGATGTACGGCCTGAGTGCGATCTTCAATCTCGTGGTGTGGTTATTCGCCGGCGCGGTTCGAATGCTTGGCTGGCTAGTTGCGGGCTTGATCCGCCTCGGGGGTTGGGTCGTCTACGGGGTGCGTCGGGTCATTGACCGAATCCGTGACGCTCGACTCTGAGCGAGGACGGGCAGGGAACGCGGTGGCACGTTCTCCCTTGGAGAGCTTGAAGACCTTGCTCGCCTCGGCGCGGGAGATATCGCCGGCAGCGATGAGGGCGGCACCGGCCGTGGCAAGCTCTGTGCTGGCCCGCCGAAGCTCATCGAGAGCCGTCTGAAAGGCGCGCAGCCGCTTCTTCTTCGCCCGCAGCTCCGCCTCGTCTTGGCGTAGCAGGTCGTCGATCAGATCGGGGTCGGACTTGGTGGCCATACGCCCTCCTTCGTCTCGGTGTAGGGGCCGCCGACGGTGGCCCCTAGGGTGTCCCGCGCTGCCCGCGCGGGACACCCTGTACAAGGATCATCGAGGACCGCCTTCGGGCGGCCCTTCCGATTTCGGGTCGTCCGGTTAACCGGACGACCCGTTTCTCATTCTAGCGCCATGCAGACCGTAGGTTGTAGACTGACCCTGACGGGGTAGCAAGCATAGCAACTGTTACACAGTTGCGTGGCCCCCTGGGCACTATGGGCTTCGCCCAAACCCGGTAGGAGTGGACGTATGGCTGAGCAGGGCGCGAAGCGATCGCGAGAGGTCTTCAAGGGTTTGTGGCTCAGTGATGCTGAATGGAAGCGGGTGGAACGGCGTATGGAACTCGCAGAGGCGAGGACGTTCGCCGAGTACGCGCGTCACGCTCTCACTGAGGGGAAGATCGTCGTGCGCCGCGTGGCGTTCGATCCGGCTCCGCTGCGCGCCGAGTTGTCGAGGATCGGCAACAACATCAACCAGATCGCTCGGGCGGTCAACACCGATGATGCAGTGACAGTTGAGCAGATGCGTGCCACGCGGGAGCTGCTGGGACAAGTCCAACGAGCCATTGACGCCGCAACGGAAGCGGGAGCCGAGTGATGGCCATCGTGAAGATGGGACAGATCAAAACGACGCCAGCGAAGGCGCTGGCGTACATCACGCGGCCCGACGCGACCCAGGATGGCGTGTGGATTTCGACTAATGCGGCGGTCATCGATCCGGGTGACTGGCGGGCGATCGCGCGCCAGTTCGCGGCCACGAGTGAGCGTGTCGGAGTGACGAGTCAGCGTGAGGGCAGCGTGCTCGCACACCACGTGATCCAGTCCTTCAAACCAGGGGAAAAGGTCACGGCAGAGCAGGCACACCAGCTCGGTGTGCAGCTCGCGGAGAAGATCACGGGGGGCGGGCACCAGTATGTGATCGCCACTCATCTAGACAAGGGACACATCCACAATCACATCATCTTCAACGCGACGAACATGGAGAGCGGACGCAAGTTCCGGTGCCAGAAGGACACGATCGGAAGGATTCGGGGTCTGTCCGACGCGCTGTGTCGTGAAGCGGGACTGAGCGTGCTTCCGGTCCCGGCGCGCGCGAGTGGCCGCAGTTTCGGCGACATCTACAACGTGCTGCGCGGCCAGAGCACTAAGCAGCTGCTGCGCATCGAGATCGACAAGGCGGCCGCGCGAGCGGGCACGTGGACGGAGTTCGAGCGCGCCCTGGAGCTGGCCGGAATCGAGACCAGGAGGCGAGGCGGCCAGAACGGCACGGTGTCGTTCCGTGAGGAGTCGATGGGCCGGCCGGTGCGTGACTGGAGACTCGGAGAGGCGTACACGGAGGAGTCGATCATGGCTCGGCTGGCCCGGTCAGCGGTCAACAGGATCAGCGTGGACGAGTCGATGATCGTGGGGGAGACGCGCCAGACGATGACAGTCCATGTGCCGGGGACTGGGCGGCGTCTGCGCATGACGGTGGCCAAGAAGCAGGTCGTGCGGCACGGGCGGAACGTGCGCATCTATCTGCCGGTCGATGATCGCCACGTGCTCGCGGACCGCAAGGGAAACCTTGCGGCCACAGTGACGACCGGGGGGCTGTACAAGTGGTTCGCCGAGCCCGATATGAGCGGGCTCAGCAAGCAGAAGGACATGAAGACAGGCGAGGTCACGCAGGTGAGGACGTGGCATGAAGCGCTGGGCGACCTCCAAGAGTTGCAGGAGCGCGTCAACGCGAAGTCCCGATGGCTCAGCCGCACCGGCGGTGACATCGACCAGGCGCTCGTGCAGGCCACGGGCCGGCTGGCCGAGACACGCCTCGGTTTTCAGACGAAGCTCGTGGCCGCCACCGATCTGATGGCCAACGGAGACGACCGTGGCGGGAATCTGGCGGTGCTGCAAGCGGACCTGCGCATCACTGAGCGAGAAATCCACCAGTTGAAGAACGACGTGCGGGCACTGACAGCACTGACCAGAGAGGAGTCGAAGATGTCGATTGCCGACAAGATCGAGCGAGGCGTCGCGGCGCGCCGCCTCACCGAGGCGCGGAGCGCCGAGGAGACCGCTCAGCGGCAGCGATACGCGGATCAGGCAGGAGACCGGGAGACCCCCGGCCACCTGGTGGCACGCGACGGCGAGGCGGACGCGCAGGAAGTGCGCGTGGAAGACCAGCGCCACGATCGCGATGGGGGAACCGGTCGCGACACCGGTATGACGCTGGGGGAGCGGATTGAGGCCGAGGTACAGCGCCGCCGCGAGGCACGCGGCGAGGGCCTGGCCTCGGGAGATGATCGAGGCGGAAGGAGTCGATGAGATGGAACTGATCGACACGGCCAGCGATGAGGCCAAGCAGGTGGCGGTGCGCACGACCGGAGCAGGCGCGCGCGCAACATTCCACGTTGCAGTCAAAGTGGTATCTGGAGGTGCGGGTGCGATTGCCCATGTGGGAGGGGGAGCAGCGGTAGCGGCGCTGCGCTCGATACGAGACGCTGCAAAGGCCGCGTTGCATGAGCAGCGGACCACGGGGAAGATCTCGGTGCGCGATTTCGGGCGCACCATCACGGGCGCACGCGAAGTTGTGGACATCGACGACAAGGCGGTCGCCCGCGAGCTGGAGGCCACGCTGAAGCGCTACGGGGTCACCTTCGCCATCGAGCGCGGCACGGACGGCACAAGGACGTTCCACGTCCAGGGCAAGGACGTCCAGGTGGTCGAGCACGCACTGTCCGTGGCATCCGAGCGGATCGACCAGAAGATCGCCCGCAACGCCACCCGCCGGCACAACGCCGAGAAGATCGAGGAAGGCGTGGCCGCGAAGAAGACCGAGCGCGCACAGAAGCAGATGCGCGCCAAGGAACGCGGGCTGGAGACCCCCACCCCGAAGATCGACGACGAGGACGGGCCCAGCCGCTCGGGAGTCGCACGATAGGAGACCACCCATGAACCGGACTCGACGCTTAGGTCCCACCGCCGCGATTCTCACCCTCATCGGGGTGTTGGTCGTGTTTTGGGTGGCGGACCGGATCACCGAACATGTGCGCGCGCACCTGGTGGCCGGCCAGCCGGCGGCCACGATGCTCGACGGGCTGGCCGAGGCGATCGGCGGGGACCCGCTGCGCCTGTCGACGCAGCGGGTCGACCTAATCGCCGGGGCGGTGGCCGCCGGCCTGCTGCTGCTGATCGTGTTGTACAACGTCAGCGGCAGGAAGAACACACGTCCCGGCGAGGAGCAGGGCTCGGCCGCCTGGGCCGGGCCCCGTGACATCGCGCCGTTGAGCGCCAAGGACCCGGGCCATCGCATCCAGCTCACGGCCACCGAGGCACTGAGCATCGACACGCGGGCCACGGGCCGCAACCTCAACGTGTGTGTCCTCGGCGCGTCGGGCACCGGCAAGACGCGTGGCTATGTCATGCCCAACCTGGAGACGGTGGCCATGTCGAAGGCGATCACCGACCCGAAGGGGGAAATCTACCGGCGCAGCGCCCCTAAGCTCGCCAAGGCCGGCTACCAGGTGCGCGTGTTCAACCTCGTTGATCCCGCGCGCAGCGGCCACTTCAACGCCCTGGCCTACTTCGACGACACCCAGCCCGAGGCGAGCATTGCCCAGCTCACTGAGTGCATCATCGCCAACACCTCGGCCGAGAAGGCCGGGGGAGACGGATTCTGGGAGCGGGCCGAGCGGGCGCTACTTAACGCCCTGATCGCCTACGTGTGGGCCACGACGGCCGAGACCGGCGGGGGAGAGCCCAGCCTCGTCGACGTCGTCGACTTGCACAAGCTGATGGCGGCCAGCGAGGGCAAGGATGCCGAGAAGTTCCACAGCGAGGTCGATGATCGCTTCGAGGTCGCCCGCCAGCTCGTCGACGCGTGGAGGAGTGCACCCAGCGGGGACGAGAACGAGACGGTCATGAAGGTCCTGGAGTTCGCGTGCCGGCAGTACCGAGTGTTCGAGCAAGGGGCCGGGGAGACGAAGAAGAGCATCATCATCTCCTTGGGCGTGCGGCTGGCTCCCCTCGACATGAGCGACGTTCGCCGCATCATCGCTGACGACGACCTGGCCATCGACCAGATCGGCTACGAACCGACCGCACTGTTCCTGTGCATCCCGGACACCCACCAGACCTTCAAGTTCCTTGCCGCCATGTTCTGGCAGTCGTTGTTCGAGAAGAACATCTACCTGGCCGACCACGAGGACGGTGGCGAGCTGCCGGTCCCGCTGCATTGCTTCCTCGACGAGTTCGCCAACATCGGCAAGATACCTGGCTTCCCGATCGTGATGTCCACGATTCGTTCGCGCGGTATCTCCGCCAGCGTGATCGTGCAGTCCTACAAGCAAGGGCAGGCCCTGTGGCGCGACGACTGGCCGACGATCGTCGCCAACTGCGACTCGATCCTGTACCTGGGTGGCCGCGACCTCGACACACTGAAGTGGCTCTCGTCGCTCATCGGCGAAGAGACCGTGACGACCGAGGACGTCTCCCGCACCTATGGCACCACCGGATCGTGGACACGGGCACAGCGCACCGTCAAGCGTGCGCTGATGACCCCCGACGAGATCGGCGTCATGCCCAATGATCTGGCGATTCTGCTCGTGCGAGGACTCCGCCCCTTCAAATCCCCGAAAGTCCGGGCGGCGTAGCGTATGCGTCCTCAACCAACTGTGCGATCTGGACAAACACCGTGCGGGTTTGCGGAGCGACCGTGTACGTCACCGGCCGGCCTTGCCTGGCGATCGCACGAGGCGGATCGGCACGCAGCAGGCCACCGTCCTCCAGAGCGTTCAGATCACGTGGCAGGGACGGCTCGGAGCCCGGCAGAGCCTCGCGCAGGTCCTTGGTAGTGAACTCCCCGCCCAGCCGGATGCACGCCAGCAGAATCTCGAAGCGGCGCGGGTTGAGCTGGCCTAGGGTGGCCGCCACTGGCCCGGCGAGGGGATCATCACTCATGAGTCGTATTCTCCCATACCCATACCCCATTCACACTTCTCGTATAGTACGATACGAAAGGCGCCTACGAAGGAGCATCCCATGGACATGCTGGACACCATCCTCTCCCTGTTCACGAAGTTCGCCATCATCGGCGGTGGCTTGTGGCTCGTGTGGGGCGCGATCGTCACCGGCGGCGCGCTCAAAGACCACAACGGGCCGCAGATTCAGACCGGCGTCTGGCAGATCGTTGGCGGCGGCCTCATCATGGCGGCGGCCGCGCTCTTCCGGCAGATCGCCCTGTAGGAGGCGTCCATCGTGGAGGACGTCATCGTCGCTATGCTCAACGCCCTGTCGGGGGCGACGGCCGGCAACACCGATGACCTGCTGCTGAGCCCCGAGCAGTACAACAGCGCGCTCTACCAGGCGGCCATCACCATCCACAACACGGCGGTCAAGCCGATCACGGCGATCGTCCTGAGCATCATGTTCGTCATCATGCTGGCCAGCAGTTCGACCAGGGTGGAAGGCGATCGGGAACTCGGCGTGCGCATCATCGCGGCCACGATGTTCAAGTGCGCGCTCGTTCTCGTCGTCGCTCAGAACGCGGTCCTCATCCTCAACGCGATCAACAGCATCGCCACCACGATTGCCAGTACCGCTAACAGCGTCGACGTGGGCGGTACAGCCGGGGCCAGCAGTCAGATCGGCGACGCGATGCGCGATGAGATCGCCGACGCCGGCATGGTGAAACAGCTCGGGATGCTCGTCATCCTGCTGATTCCGTTCATCGTCGCCGAGGTTGGCGGCATGCTCGCCACCGTCCTCGTGTTCGTCCGGTTCCTCCAGCTGTACATGCTCAGCGCTTTCGCCTCGTTGCCGCTGGCGTTCTTCGGCCACGAGGACACCAAGCAGATCGGCGTCGGATACCTCAAACGGTATGCGACCACGGC
Organism: Schaalia hyovaginalis; assembly: GCF_014208035.1. NCBI lineage: Bacteria > Bacillati > Actinomycetota > Actinomycetes > Actinomycetales > Actinomycetaceae > Schaalia > Schaalia hyovaginalis. Next base: position 8,398 of record NZ_JACHMK010000002.1, read on the forward strand.
ACTCCAGGGCGTCATGCTCATCATCGCTGTCAAGCTCTACCAGGCTCTGCTCGGCGGCTGGCTCGGGAACAGCGTGCACTATGACGGCGCCACCGACATGTGGAACTTCGTCATCAGCAACTTCGGGAGCTTCCTCGTTGCGCCGGCGGTGCTCATCTTCCTGCTGTTCGGCTCGAATAGCCTGGCCAAGGCACTCGTCGGGGAGGGATAGCCCATGGCACTGGAAATGAAGGTCTACCGCGAGGTCCGAGCCTACGAGGCCCACGTCATGTTCGGCCTGTCCTGGCGGCAGCTCGGAGCCCTGGCCGTCGGCATTCCCCTGGCGGGGGGCATTTTCGGCGGCCTCGCCTATGCCCTGCACCAGGGCGGCGCGACGTGGGAGGAAGCGACCAACGTCGCTATGTGGGTCATCTTCCCCATCCTCATTCCCGTCGCCGCCTGGGGATGGTGGCGGCCTAAGGGTCTCAAACCCGAGAAGTTCTTCGGCTACCTCATCCGCCACTACCTCACCGGAAAGGTCATCACCTATGACGACATCTACCGTCCCGCCAACACCCGGACAGCAGAAGCCCAACCCGTACCTGAACCCGGAGCACCTGCCCAGCAGGCGCGAAGCGCCCGCCGAGCAGCCCGCCGTCAAGCGCGCAAGCGGCGCACGGTGGTTCCTCGCGAGCATCTTCGGGCGACACGAGAAAACCGAGCAGAAGCCCGGCGAGCAGCGCAGCCGGCGCGCCGGGCGAGTCGGCACTGACAATGCCGCCGTCACCGGCATCAAGCACGCCGCGAAGCGCACTCAACAGCTCCTTGGCTACCAGGCCATGCTCCCCAGCGGCGTGGCCTGGCTCGGGGCCGACGAGTGGTCGCTGACGCTGCGCATCAGCGACATCAACTACCTCGCCGCCGAGCAGAGCAAGCAGGAAGCGGTCGTCGACCGGTGGGCGCGGTTCCTCAACAGCTTCGGAGCCGGCACCCGCCTGGAGATCACCGTCATCAACCGCATCCTCGATGAGGCCGACGTCGCACAGCTCGTCCAGAAGCCGCGTGTCGGCGACGGATGGGACGAGTGGCGCGACGACTTCAACCGGATCGTGCGCGGAAAACTTGCCTCCGCCAGCCGTAACACGGTCACCGAAAAGCTCCTCACCATCACCGTGCAGGAGCCCGACCGGGAGAAGGCCGAGGCTACCCTGATCCGCCTCGGCCACGAGACCGCCGCACAACTCGCCGCCCTGGAAGAGGGATGCCGCGCCGACATCCTCGCTCGTTCCGAGCGCCTTGAAGTCCTCGCACACCTGCTGCGTCCCCACGAACTGTTCACGTTCGACGAGGCCACGTTCGAACCGAACAAGCGCCTGGCAACGGCCGATTACGTGGCTCCCTGGGCCGTGGAGACGGCCGACGCGAAGGGCCCGCTCGTTCTCCACAATGGCTCGGGCGACACGTACCACACAATCTTGTGGGTCCGCGACTACCCGGTGTGGTTGTCCGATCGGCTCATCTCCGAGCTGGCCGACATCAAGTGCAATCTTACGGTGAGTCTGCACCTGGAGCCCTACGACCAGGCTGACGGCATGAACCTTGTCCAACGGCAGATCGCGGAGCTTGAGATGCAGACGATCGCCGAGCAGAAGAAGGCCCAGAAGCAGGGCTACAGCGAGGACCTGATCCCTCACAAGCTCCAGGAGGCCACCACCGAAGCGAAGGATCTGCGCAGCGAACTCGAATCGTCCAACCAGAAGGTGTTCAGTACCGTCATGGTCATCGGCGTGTCCGGGCAGACTCGCGAGGAACTGGACCAGAACGTCAAGCGCGCACTGACGGTTATCCGCAAGCAGTCGTGCGTCGCGGAAGTGGCCGCCTTCATGCAGCACGACGCCCTGACAACTGAGCTGCCGATCGGCGTGCGGCGCGTCCCCATGCGACGCACCTTGACCACCGCTTCGGCCGCGATCATCGTCCCCTTCACGACGCAGGAATTGTTTGTTCCCGGCGGCAACTGGTACGGCGTCAACGCGCAAAGCTCGAACGCCGTGGTCGCCGACCGCACCAAGACCACCAACGGCAACGGCTTCATCCTCGGCACCTCCGGCTCCGGCAAGAGCGTGTTCGGGAAAATGGAGATCGCCAACGTCTTCCTGTCCCGGCCCGACGACGACATCATCGTCATCGATCCCGAGCGTGAGTATGAGCCTGTGATCTCCGCCTTCAACGGTTCAACCATCCGCGTGGATACCGGCAGCCACGACAGGGTGAACCCCATGGACATCGAGTTGGAGGCCGCTGGCAACGTCGACGATCCCATCACGACCAAGGCCCAGTTCGTCTTGTCCATGGTTAACGTGCTTATCGGCGGCCACGACGGCCTGTCCGCCAAGCAGCGCAGTCTCGTCGACCGCGCCGCCGGTACCCTGTACCGTCGCTACGCCGCCGAGGGCGGCCAGATGCCCACCCTCGTCGAGCTTCGCGACGCGCTGGCTGCCACCGGCGACCCCGACGGCACGGAGCTGGCCACCGCCCTGGAGATTTACACCACCGGAAGCCTCGGTGCGTTTGCCCAGCGCACCAATGTCGACGTGCACAACCGGCTCATCTCCTACGACATCTCCAGCTTGGGCAGCGAGCTACGCACCTTCGGGATGTTGGTCATCCTTGACCAAATCTGGAATCGGGTCGTGCGCAACCGCGCCCTCGGCAAGCGCACCTGGCTCTACATCGACGAGTTCCACTTGCTGTTCTCCAACCCGTTCAGTGCCGAGTACTTCCGCAGCTTGTACAAGAGGGCCCGTAAATGGGGACTGGTGCCTACCGGGATCACGCAGAACATTGAGGAGCTGCTGAGCAGCGAGGACGCGCGTCTCATGCTCGCCAACTCCGACTTCCTGATGCTGCTCGGTCAGAACGCCACCGACGCTGATGCCCTGTGCTCCTTGCTCCACTTCAGCCAGGAGCAGCGTCGCTACTTCACCAACGTTCCCCAGGGACACGGCTTGATGAAAAGCGGTAATGCCGTCATCCCGATCGACGGGCGTATCCCCACTGACAGCAAGCTCTACGCGCTGTTCTCGACCACGTTCGGAGAAGGAAACTAAACCCCATGAAAGGCCTGCGCAGCAGCGGTGATGGCGGGCAGGTGACCAGCCACCTCGGTCACCTCAACCTCCATCACCGCGCCACCACGATCATCGGCCAGGCGGGCCACACCGCCGGCCAGGTCGCGCACGGCCCAGCCGCTCGGGTGCACGGCGGTGATGATGACCTCATCGACCGCGCCGACGACCAGCTCAAAACCCAGGGAACCAAGACCGTCAAAGCCGCTAGCCGAAGCGTCAAGGCCACCGCCGAAGGCACGATCAAGGCTGCCGGGAAACGAAGTGGGCCGCTCGTTAAGCAAGCCGTTCAAGACGGGATTCAACGGGTCGGCCGAGAAGCACGGCTGACGGCTGAGACGGTGCGTGGGGCCGGCCGCGCCACCAGAGGCCCGGCCATGGGCACCCGAGCCGTCAAGGGCGGCGTCGTCGCGGCCACGAGGCGGGCGGCCACGCGCCGCGCCGCCGCCAAGGCCCAGGCGGCCGCCACCAAGAGGGTGGCCCGCACCGGCATGCGTACCGCCAGGAGCGGCGCAGCCACCACCCGGCAAGCCATCCAGGCCGCCGCGTGGTCGGGCCGCCTCGCCGCCGCCGCGATCAGCGCTCTCAGTTCCACACCGGGCCTGATCGCCGCAGCGATCGCGGTCGCCGTGGCCGCAGCGATCATGGCGGTCTTGTCCATCATCCCCGGTATCGGCCACGAAGCCGACCAACAGCGCCCCGCCACGGTGGCGATCCCGGCCCAATACCTTGACGCCGTGACGCAGGCCGGGTCCATCTGCCCCGAGATCACACCGAACCTCATCGCCGCCCAGGTCAACCAGGAATCCGGGTGGAACCCCGATGCCACCTCGCCCGCAGGAGCACAGGGCATCAGCCAGTTCATGCCCGGCACGTGGGCCAGCGTCGGCGTCGACGGCGACGGGGATGGCCGCGCCGACGTGTGGAACCCGACCGACGCGATCCTCACCCAAGGCCACTACATGTGCGGTCTGGTCGACCAGGTGAAGACCGCCATTGCAGCCAAGACCATCACCGGGGATGTCGTGAGTCTCGCCCTGGCCGCCTACAACGCCGGCCTCGGGGCTGTCACGGCCGCCGGGGGCATACCCGCCTTCATCGAGACACAGAACTACGTCGCCACGATCCTCGCAGCCAGCAGCCAGAGCACCGACGAGGGCGGCGTGAGCGCGGACGTGGCCGACGCCGTGGAGTGGGCCAAGAGCGTGGCGGCCGACGACACCTACGCCTACGTGTGGGGCGGCAACGGCCGCCAAGACGGCGGCTACGACTGCTCCGGGCTCACCAGCGCCGTCTACCGCCGCCTCGGCATCAGCCTGCCCCGCACAGCCGCCCAGCAGCAGCAAGTCGGCACGGGCATCGAGCGCGGCGAACTCAAGGTCGGCGACCTCATCTTCTACGGCACGCCGGCCTACCACGTCGCCATCTACGCCGGCAACGGCTGGATGGTCAGCGCCGACAACAGCATTCAGGGCATCAACTTTGAGCCCATCTACGGCTCACCGAGCAGCTACAGGAGAATCCAATGAGGCGCACCCACCGGCGTGCCGCCGCCCTCGTCATCGGCACCATCACTCTGGCCGCCGTCACCGGCTGCGCCCACGGACCAGCCGACGACACCCCGGAATCAACCCCAGCCCAGACGAGCGCCACCAGCACGCCGGCCACGCCCAGCCCCACGATTGGGCAGGCCCCCGACGGCACACCCATCCCCGGGGGCAAGCCCACCTGGCTCACCAGCCTGCCCGACCCGGCCACGGTCGACCGCACCGACCCCGAGGCCGTCATCCGCGCCTACGTGACCACGGCCGCCACCTGGGACACCACGGTCGACAAGACCAGCGCCTACGCCACCCAACGGGCGGCGATCTACCTAACCGACGCGCTACGCCAAGCGGCCACCGACTACGACCCCGACACTGCCAATGGCCAAGCCCAGTTCACACAGGCCGCGCAGCATGACTCCTACACCACCGTCACCATCCGCAAGATCACCGAAGAAGGACTCGACTCCGACCAAGACGGCGACGTGCACCGAATCGTCCACTACCTCGTCAAGACCACGACCCGCGACGGCTCCAACGCCCCCGACGACGTGGCCTGGGACGCATGGGTCACCGCGACCCAAGAGAACGACCAATGGGCGATCACAGCCATGCAGACCCAGGCCACCCAGAGCTGAACGAAGGAGCATCCCCATGAACATCGAGGCCACCACAGCCCGCGACGGCAGCGCCATCGTCACGATCGACGGCACACCGCAGAAAATCACTGCCACCACCCTCGAAGACGCCCGCGCCCAGGTCGTCGCGATCGCCCAGGAGCGCGCAGCCGCCGCCGGCGAAAGCGCCACGCTCACCGCCTCCGACCCCGACGGCGTGTGGACCGTCATCGTCACCCCCGACGGCGAACTCCACGACTCCGACGAGGCAGCCCCGATCTATGACAGCCCAATCCCCCGCCAGGACAGCCCTCACATCCAGGCACACACTCCTCCACGCTCAGCCGACAGCCCCATCGCGCACCTGCCCAGCAGGCGCGAGGTCCAGGGCCGCCACTCCTTCCTCACCGTCACCCAAGCCGAGCAGCCCGCCACCCAGGGCTGGCGCGGCGTGGCCACGCGCCTCGGCCTGCGAATGAGCCCCAGCCAGTCCGAACGCTCAGAACGCGCCGACACCCACGCCGTGTCCCAGCACTGGCCCGGCCCCAGGACGATCGTTGTGGCCAACGGCAAGGGCGGCGCCGGCAAGACACCCACCACAGTGTTACTCAGTGCTGTGTTCGCCCGCTACGGCGGCGCCGGCGTCGTCGCCTGGGACGCAAACCAGACCCGCGGCACGCTCGGATGGCGCACCGAACAGGGCCCCCACGAGGCCACCGTCCTCGATCTCCTACCCCACACCGATCGTCTCTTGGGCACCGGAGCCCAGTCCGCCGACCTCGCGCACTGGGTCCACCACCAGACGAGCGACCGGTTCGACGTGCTGCGCAGCCAGCCCATCCAGCTCGCTGCCGACCAGCGCGTCACCCCCGACGACGTCGATCATCTCTGGGCCGTGATGGCCAAGTACTACCGGCTCATCTTCATTGACACCGGCAACGACGAGAGCGATCCTGTATGGCTCCAGGCAGTCGAGCACGCCGACCAGATCGTCGTACCCACCACCACCCGCGCAGACCACGCCGAGGCAGGAGCCCTCCTGCTGGACGCGCTGCGAGACCGCGATGAACACTCCCGTCGCCTAGCCGACCAGGCGGTGGCCATCGTCACCCAGGCAGACCCCCGCGCCACCAAGGCGGACGTCGCGGCGATCGTCAACGGCTACGCCGACCTCGCCCGAGACGTCATCACTATCCCTCATGACCCCGCCATCGTCGACGGCATCCTCCACTGGGATGCTCTGCGCCCCACTACCCAGCGCGCCTGGCTGCGCGCCGCAGCCGCCGTCGCCCGCGGACTCTGAGGTTCGGCGTGTCGCTCCCTGTAGATGTAGAGCGTTGTATAGGGTGACGTCATGTCCACCACGTACCGCCGACCACGAGGGACCCCGAAGGTTGCACTTAACCTCTTCGTATCCCCTGAGGTTAAAGCACTGATCGACGGCTATGCCGCGCGAGCCAATGCACCCATCTGGGCGGTTGTCGAAGCTGCCGTCAAGGCAGGGAAGCCAGGCGCTAGCGGACTCCCGGAGGATTGGGACCTTCCCGAGCCCCAACAACACTTGGACGTTGATGTTCGACATCTCGGAGGTAGACCCATCCAGAACATCGCATAGACCAACGATCCCCCCACCCTCGGGGGTGGGGGGATCAGAAGCTGAAGCTTGATCTGTCGAAGTTTGGCGACAGACACAGACCAAGCATCTAGAGGAAGCCTGACCGGGCAGCCCGGCGGGTCCCTGTGTTCTAGACCCAGAAGCCCTAGACCTAGAAGGAAGTTGCCACCATCGTAACACTCACATGTACACGTATTGACGCGCCGCACGCAGGCGTGGCGTGGGAGCTGACGCGTGCGATGAGTCCGCGGCCCATGGTGCGCGCGGCGGCCGTCGACGCCCACGGCTACATTCTCAACCAGTACGTCTCCCAGCGCGCCGTCGGAGCCGACGCCCCCGCCCAGCCGTGGGCTGTCTACCTTGCGGACACCGAGCGCCGCTACTGGCTGCTCGCCTTCGACCTCGACGCCAAGAGCGCTGACAGCGCGGTCGCGGCGGCGCGCGACGCCGCGACACTCGTCAGGCTCCTGCACGACGTCGGCTTGGATGCCGTGGTGTGTGAGTCGGGTCCTGCTGGGGGCCGCCACGTCTGGACCGCCCTCGCGGAAAGCATCGACGCTGAGACCGTGGCCACGCTCGCCCGACTGGCCCGTCACCTGTGCCCGACACTCGACATCGCTCCCCTGTCAAACCCTGCGACTGGCTGTGTGCGGCCACCAGGCTCCCCGCACCGCTCCGGCGGCTCCTCCACCGTCCTGACCGGCGACACACGAGCTCTCACGTCGCCCACAGGCACCAAAGCCCAGGTGATCTCCCTCGTCGAGCACCTGGCCCAACTCGTCACCAACGCAGAGCCCGCCCGCACTCTCGACCATCACCAGCCCCTGCCCGTCGACGAGCATGGGCGTCTCTACCTGCCCGGGCCCCGCCGGCCCCTGCCGGCGGCCAGCGCCGCCGCCCTGCGCGAGGACGCCGCCTCCGGGGACGCCTCCGCTGTGCTGTGGCGGGTCCTGCTCGGGGCCGCCTCCGCCAGATGGCACTACACCGACATCGCAGCGCTGGTCGACGAGCCTGGTTTGGAGCACGTGCGCACGTGGCGCGATCGAGGCACGCGGCGTCCGCGTAGCCGCACCGACGCCGAGCGCGTCCTGCGCCGCCAATGGGACAAGGCCGTGCGCCACGTGGCCACCAGCGGCCGCCAGGTTGGCGACGACCCAACATTCGACGCACGTGCTGACGCGATCGCCAGTCACGTCCGCCACATCCAGACCCGCGCCGACGCCTCCCCGGGCCGATGGACCCGCGGCGGCGGACCCGCCGACCGACGCATCCTCGACGCCCTATGCATCCTCGCCCTCCACGCTCTCAGAGTCTCCGTGGAGGCCGACATCCGCCGCCTGGCCCTCATGACCGGCATCGGACGGGAGACCGCCCGCACAGCCCTCCACCGCCTCGCTGCTGACTCCTGGATCAGCTTGGCGCAGGAAGCGGCTGGCGTGCACGCAGCAACCTGGTCAATCGACCCCACCGGCGCTTTCCACAGGGACACAGACACAGCCCGGTCACAAGCGGACCCGCGCCCCGAAGGGGCCGGGGCCGCCGAGAGAACCACCCTTCTCACCACCCTCACCCAACGCCTCGACGACTGCGCCCACGACCTATTCACCACTTCTCCCGGGATGGGCCCCCAGGCTGGAAACCTCTACGCCCGCACTACCCCCGAGTCCCAGGACCTCGTTGCGCTGACCCAGGCCACAGGTGCAGACACGAGGAGCACCCTCAGGCTCCTGGACCGGCTCACCGAGGCCGGGGTGCTCCTCCGAACCCGGTCGGGGTGGAAACGACCGGCCAGAGACCGACGAAGCACCGCAGCCCGCCACCGCGGTGTGCAAGGACGCCTTGCGGCCCGAACACGCACCTACCGCGTTGAGCGCGAGCTGTGGGCGTGGTGGCAGGCAGAGGAGACGTGGATGAGGGCACCGGGGCGACTCAGCCCCCGACGCCGGCCCTCCCCCGGACAGCTCGCCCTCCTACCTGAGATGAGCACGAGCACCTGGGGTGCCCACCCACGCCGAGCTGACGGCCGAGCCGACTATCGCGCCGCCCGCGCCATCATCGAAGGCAACCGGACCAATCCGATGGCAACTGTGGACGGCCCTTCGGCCCGTCCACAGGCGGCAGCCTGATCGTGACGTGCCACGCCCTACGAGACGTCCCGCCGTAACCCTCGCTGAGCACCTGGTGGCGTCTGAGCCGCCACACACGGACGGCCGCTGCGCGGCCGACTGAGCGCGCCTACGGCGCTCGTCTTTCGCCATTGAAGCCTTCGGCAGTGTACGGTCGTCCGCCCTGCGCGCAAGGGCTTTCGCGGCATATCCTCGCGTCTCTCGCTGCGCTCGGCCGTTCCGGTATTCCACGATCCCTTGCACTCCAGGCTCCCTCCCTACCGGCACTTCGTGCCTTCAATGGCAAAAAAACGAGGGGGAGGAAGCAGCCACTACCCCCGTTAGTACTATCACCGTCACCGGGAGGACATCATGGCCCGCAAGATCAAGCACACCAACAGCCCTGAGCAGCGCCGCGCCGAGGTCGAGGCCCTGCAAGCCTCGATCGCTGAGCAGGTCGAGCAGCTGCGCCAGTCCGAGCAGTGGACCCGGTTCCTTGCGTTCGCGCAGACCTTCCACCGCTACAGCCTGAACAACCTTCTGCTGATCCTCGCCCAGAACCCCGAGGCGACCCACGTCGCCGGCTACCGCACGTGGCAGAGCATTGGCCGCCAGGTGCGCAAGGGAGAACGCGGCATCCGCATCTTCGGCGGCCGCGAGGTGCGCCGCACCGTCGAGGACGAAAAGACCGGCGAGGAAAAGGAGGAACGCAGCGTGCGATTCTTCCCCGTGTCCGTGTTCGACAAGTCCCAGACCGACCCCATGGACCCCGAGGCCAACGACCCCGGCGAGATCGCCCACCAGCTCACCGGCGGCGACCCCGACGGCATTGCCGAGGCCGTGACCGACTGGCTCACCGGCCAGGGCTGGACCGTCGAGCGCGAGACGATCCCCGGCGAGACCAACGGCTACACCACCACCGACGGCAGCCGCCGCGTCGTCATCGACGCGGACCTGTCCCCCGCTCAGGCCGCCAAGACCGCGCTGCACGAGGCCGCGCACGTGATCCTGCATGCCGAGGAGGACGCTGCCGAGTATGTCGCGCACCGTGGCGTCAAGGAGACCGAGGCCGAGTCCGTCGCCTACGTCGTGGCCGGGACGCTCGGCTTGGACACGGCCGCCTACAGCATCGGCTACGTCGCCGGATGGAGCGGCTGCGAGGCCGAGACGATCAAGGCCACCGCCGCCAACGTGCTGCGCGCCGCGCAGACCCTGGTCGACGCCATCACCGAGGAGGAGACCCAGACCGTCGCATAAAACACCTCGGATAGTACTATCACCGTTGCGAACCTGTGACGGTGATAGTACTAACGGGGGTAGCGCCATGAGCGTCGGAACCGTCATTATCGAGACCAAGCCTGTGTATGGTCTGCGGCCGCCGTAAGGGTCGAGGCGAGGGGCGAATCCCCTCGCGCTCCCCCGCTGCCTGGGGCGCTCCGTCGCCCCAGGCCAGAATCGGACGCCGGCCACAGGCCGGCGACGGCAAACGAGTGTTTTTCATTCGTTCCTGGCGCTCCATCATGGCCGCCACGCCCTGCGCGCAAGTGCTTTCGCGGCATATCCTCGCGTCTCTCGCTGCGCTCGGCCGCTCCGGTATTCCACGGTCACTTGCACTCCGGGCTCAGCAGGCGGCCATTGCTCCGCTATCAGGAACGAAGGAAAAAGATGATCGAGGGAGGAGACCGACATGCTGACTATGACCGTCTACACCACCGGCCCCGGCTGCGGCCGATGCCTGATGACCAAGCGAGCACTCGACAAGCAGGGCATCACCTACCGCGAGGTGAACATCCGAGAGAACCCGGCAGCGCGCGAGTACGTCACCGAGGAGCTGGGATACTCCGAGGCCCCCGTGTGTGTCGTCGAGGACGGCACAGGCGAGGATCACTGGTCAGGCTTCCGGCCCGACGAAATCGCCCGTGTGGCCGCCGCGCGGAACGCCACCGCATGATACGAAAAACCGCCTCCAATAGTACTATTAGAGGTAACAGAGGACAGAAGGGGGTCGACATGCTGACGAGGTGAGCGTGAGTCTGATCGGTCAGAAGGTGACCGTCGAGCGCTCCCGAGGCGACGCAATGCCCGATGAAAACACGCCGTTCTGATCGAACTCAGGGGTGTGGCAGCCGATTCGTCGATACCGCGCCCCTGACAGTACTATTGACACTATTGGAGGTATCACCGTGACCGCTCAAATCTTCGCCCTCTGCAACCAGAAGGGCGGCGTCGGCAAGTCGACGACGACATTTCACCTGACCCGCGCCGCGGTGCTGCGCGGCCAGCGCGTGCTTGTGGTCGACAACGATCCCCAGGGAAACCTGACGTCCGTCGCGGCCGCCGAGCCCGTGGGGGAGGACCAAGCAGGACTGGCCGACGCGCTCAGTGCGCGCGCGCCCGAGACCATTCGTGACGTGATCGTGCCGGGAATCTGGCCCGGACTCGACGTCGTGCCGACGTCGGGAGTCACGCTCGGCTACGTGCGCGACGAGCTTGTTATCTCGGGTGCCGGCCGAGAGGGCCGACTGCGCGAGGCGCTGGCCGGCGTCAGGGGTGATTACGACCTAATTCTCATCGACTGCGCCCCATCGCTTGATCAGCTGACGATCAATGGCCTGGTGGCCGCCGAGGGAGTCATCATCGTCACCCACTCCAAACTCTGGAGCGCCAACGGCCTCGCCCAGCTGCTCGACACCATCGAGAGCGTGCGCGGCTACTACAACCCTGGTCTGCGGATCGCGGGGGTTGTCATCAATCAGCACGAAGAGAACACCGTCAGTGGGAGAACCTGGATCGACGAACTGAGCCAGGCGGCCGAAACGCGCGGGCTGAGCGTGCTCAGTCCGCCAATCCCTAAGCGCGTGGTCATCGCCGACGCTACCGAGGCCGCGCGCGGCCTCGATGAATGGGGTGGCAGCGAGGCGGCGGCGCTCGCTGCGCTGTACGCCGATCACCTGACGAGCATCGAAGGGGCCCTGAAATGACCCGCCCACAGCCCAGAAAATCTGCCCTGAGCGGAGCAAGCCCTATCACTCCACCGACGTCGACGCCCACAGTCGAGACTGCTAGAGAGGCGGAGACGAAGGGGCGAAAGTGGAGGCACAAAGTCTCCTTCTATCAAGACCCCGACGACACGGATCGGGTGCGCGGCGCGATCCTCTACACGATGACGAGCGAGGGTAATCGGAACCTTTCGCAGTTCGTCAACGATGCCGTCATGGCGGAAGTCCGGCGGCTGGAAGTCAAATACAACGGCGGCGCTCCCTTCCCTGCGGTGGGCCCCCGCGAGTTACCCCAAGGTGGTGCAGCCGCTGCCAGCGGCGATGAGGGCAGGCAACGATGAGTGATGGCATCATCATTGAGATGCTTCTTCTCGGTGAAGTCTTAGCTCTCGAGGTGTGGGCCATCATCGGCCTGGTTCGTCGATGGAACCGCACGCGATGGAGGCCATGGAGCGTTCTGTCCCAACGGGAACAGTGCATCCTCATCCTCGGATGGATCATCGGTGCGCTCGTCGTCATGATCGGCGTTGCATACTTGCCCGCCGATAGTGCACACCGCGCGCTTGCTTGGATCAGTAGAGCTGAAGTCCTGATCGGCCTAGTGTTCATGACCTGCATGGTGCTGCGCGGGCCCCGAGGAGTGTCGGACCCGCGCGCCTAGGGGCTGGCGGGTATGTGCGGGGGCGCTGCCCCGCGCCCCCGAGTTTGGTGTGGGTGGTGGGACCGCGCCCACCCCGGGTGGGCGCTCGTGAGTTCGCCGCGTCAATCTGCCGATTCATCGTCAACTCCGGGGTCCAATCCCTCCCCGGATACGAGGCGGCCGGCACCTGGGCGATCGACTCGGACAGCAGGCCCGAAGTATTGTGACATGCCGGGAGGTGCGGGCCCTGCGGGGCTTGCACCTCCTCTTCTGTGGTCGGGCTCGGTGATTTGCATGAGCTG